>NZ_JBSHNT010000163.1:0-320 GCF_053601615.1 Pontimicrobium sp. MEBiC06410 | reverse complement strand
TATCTAAGGCGTCATAGCTTAGGCTTCTGTCTTCAAAAAGGACTGCGGTGGCTTTTGGTGTGGCTTTGGCTTGGGCTTCGAATTGCTCATGTATGAGCTGCTCTTTATTATAGTTTGACTTTGTTGCGTTATATCCTCTCAGTAATTTTGTTTCTTCTTCTGGGCTTAATATATTATAGTTTTGTAATGAGACTGTCTTTGATTTTGCTAACGTATTAAGAATATATACTAAACTGGTTAATAAACGGTCTGCTGTTTCACTTGTAAAGATATCGGTATTATAGTCTAAGGCTAATTGTAATGGGGCTTCTGCATGGTCT